>JAUXVJ010000008.1 GCA_030684515.1 Actinomycetota bacterium | reverse complement strand
AAGCGAGGAGGAACAGCAGGATCAACGCCGTCTTCATGCTGGTGAGTTGCCGCCAAGCCCAGCGCAGCAGCCCCGCATTGCTTATTGGTGGAAGCGCAGAGCGATTCATTCGCTAGACGCAGTTCCGTCGTACCCATCGACAGCCTTGATTGCCGAAGAAGTTCGCTTGTCCCATTTTGAACTCGCTCCATTGGAGCGAGGAGCCGACTCCACCTGTCTTGTGCGATTTGTCAGCAATCCGGTGGCCAGAAGTACGACTCCCACTGTGATCAGGGCGTCGGCGAAATTGAAGGTGGCGAACCACCCTGTGTGGAAGTAGTCAACAACGCCTTGACCGTCTAGTCGATCGACGAAATTTCCTAGGGCACCACCTAATAACAATGCGGAGCCTGCGATGGATACAGAGTTGAGACTGCGTGCTCGCATGAGGAGCCATGTGAATCCTGCGCTGATGATCCCGCCCGTGACAATCGTGACCACCATTGGCGGTAGCCGCGAACCAAGGCTGAACGCGATGCCAGGGTTGTAGGTCAGTCGGAGAGCAACAAGGCCAAGGTCGATTGAAGAGCCGTCGCTGAGGCCAGCCACGACGAGCGCCTTGACGACTGCGTCGGTCAACGTTGCTAGCGCTGCGATTGTCACGATCAGGACAATTCGTGGTCTCACAGCTGTGTTCGCATTCCGTCTCACATTAGCGGCGCGCTGGATGTGCGAAATCAATCGAAGAGTTCGCCGAGAAAGCCGCCGCGGCGTTTTCCTGACTTGCTTCCATGTTTGTTGCTGCCGTGTTTTGAGCCGTGGCCATCGTCGTAACCTGCTTGTTGTTGGTACTGGGCATTGCTTGGACGAGCCCCATACGCGGTTTCCTCTGCTGCGATTAGTCGATCGAGCTCTCCGCGATCAAGGAATATTCCCCTGCACTCGCTGCATTGATCGATTACTACGCCGTTGCGTTCGTAGGTATGCATGCCTGCCTTGCACTTGGGGCAAGCAATTGGCATCGCGGTCTGATTCATAGGTGCTCCATTCGGGGCGAGTTGGGTGAAACTGGGTGACCTTTGGTCGGACTGCGACGCGGGCTAGCATCTTCACGCTGGCGGCAGCCAAACCAGCGAGCGCCGCGATCCCAAGCAAGGAACTTGCCCATTCGAGCAATGTTGCGTGAGCAGGGTTCATTCGCTGCTGCAGTCAATGACTGTCCACATTGCTCGTGCCGGGGTGAAGGCAGGATCAGCCGATAGATGCAGTTTGTCTGCACACAATTGCCTGGAGGCCGCGAGGCCGACCGTCGACGCCGGCACGAGCCACCAATCGGACTTGCGATCCAGTCGCACGAGTCGTCGATCTTGGGGAATTCGTGGGCTAGGGAAGACATGTAAGTCATGTCCTCGTGCAGTAGTAGGGGGAGGCCGACGCCGCAAGCCTTTGACTCGACACGGGCTCTCTCACATCCACCTTTCCATGCTCAATGATGCGTTTGACCGCTGGTTGGTGTCGTGTAATTCTGGTCGCCACCGCAATCCATCAAGCTCTTTGGGGCTGTTTGATGAATTGCGGTAGCGCACTTCTATCTTCGCTTGACTGCCGGCTGCCAAAGAGCGTGCTGGATCAAGATTTCATGAAGATTCATGGTTGTGGAAGTAGGCTCCCGAACTTTTGAATGATCTATGTGGCTGCGGTCACAGTTGGGCGATGCTCAATGCAGGTCCGGCTTGCCCGGACATCGTGGACGCTAAGAGGTGCTTGGGCTTTCGTCAGGTTCTGCCGCGTTATCAAGGGTGTGCGGTGCGAGTTCCGAGGAGTGTGCAGACGACGAAGGCGTTCCGTACTCGCGAGGCAAAGCCACCATGACTAGTGCGCAAGCGGCAATTGCCATCAACGGAATTATGCTGAGAACGGGCATTCCGATCCCGGCGAAAACGAGCACCAAGACCGCTTCTCCGCCGACCAAGATTGCGATGGCCTTGAGTGAAATGCGCTTGCGCATGGCAGATACCTTCCTTGTGAGGGATTCTTCTCGTGCATCGCACGATGGCAGGGCACTCGGCAGGACTTGGTAGCGGAGTTTGTGTTTTGCGCGGCGGCACAGTAGGCGCGTATTGGGGATCCTGATTCTGATCGAGTCGAGCGCTAGATCGACTCGGGTAACTCATCGGAACTAAGGCAATTCTGCAAGAAAAGCATTCGTCCATGGCGAACCTGAGACGAACTAGCTCTTGTCTAGCGCGGATTTAGTACTGAGCGCACTTGGTTTTTCCATCATCGTCATTACCAAAACTGGGCAAGTCAGAGTTGCGACCATAACCAGCAGGGTTGCCAGAACTGCTCCAACGGAAATCACAACTAGTGACACTGTGATCGCGCCGAGGCCTATTGTGACCGCTCGCTTCGAAATATTCGCTTCTTCATCCCCTATTCGTGGGCTGCTAGGACAACCTTTCAAGGGTCACGCACCTGCGAAGAGATTTGAACTATTAACGATAAAGATTTGATGAAGTTCATTGCGTCCTGCGCGAAGTCACCAGGCTTTTGCACAGGCTTGGTCAGCACTGCGGTGCCGCCCGCACGCATCGTGGTTTCGGTGGCCGTCACAACTACTTGGCGACGCTTGCCGCTTTCGAAGGAAGCGGCAAAGGCGACCATCGCCATAGCCAGGGTGAGCATCCACGAATAGATAGCCACATTGCTCATCTGCGCCAGGGATTCAGGATTCACAGTTCCTCCTCGGAGGGTGCTTGGGGTAGCGCCTGCCCGTCGGAGACAAGAGACTGCTCAACGGGGTCGAGATCATCAGCAATAACACGGATGTCTTCATCCTCAAAAGTCGAAGTGCGCATGATTTCGAGATATTCGAATAGACCTGATGGTCATTCGATGGCTGGAATCGCTGGGCAAGTGCAACCTGACCCTTAATGGTCATTCTTGATTGGCTTGGTATTGCTCGGCGCGAGAATTGATGAAGGTTTGATCAAGACAGGTCGCTCTTCGTCTTGACCAAACCTTCATCAATTTGCGTGCGTACTGATGTGCCGCGGAGGCAGACTAGGCATGTGGGCGATAGTTCCGCCCACCGAGTTGGGGAGGCCCTCGGTGAGGGGTTGGTATGGAGATGGCTTCAGCTGGAATACAGGCAGTGCGCTCTTCTTGCTGACGCCGTTTCCTTGTGACTCGTGGGATGACATGCGTCGGCTCGACATTCTCGATGCGTGTACAGCCATTGAGCAAGTGATGCAAGCCCACAGCGCATGAAGATCACTCGTAGCTTGATTGTTGGAGGAGCAGTTGTCGCTCTGGTTGGGCTGCTGGCGGGCTGTAGCGGGGCCTCGTCGTCGGCGCCAATTGGCGGCCAATCAAGTTCTACTGCATCTTCTGGCCTAACCGATTCGGCAAGCGTGGGATCAGCTGATGACATTGCCTTTGTGCAACTGATGATCCCTCACCATCAGCAAGCCATGACAATGGCAGATCTGGCACTGGCGAAAGCCTCGACATCTGAAGTTCGCTTGCTGGCCAAGCAAATCAAAGCGGCGCAGTCACCCGAGATCGCCACGATGGCTCAATGGTTGACCGATTGGGACGCACCGATTTTGCCGCCCAGCAGCCCGTCAGGACATGAGATGGGCAACATGGCTGACCCGAGGTCTTCGGGCATGATGAGCGACGAGGAACTATCACTATTGTTGAAGTCAACAGGCTCGGCTTTTGATCAGATGTGGTTGCAAATGATGATTGCGCACCACCAAGGCGCCATCATGATGGCAGACCAAGTGCTCGAGTCCACGACGAACCTAGACGTGCGTGATCTCGCGCAAATGGTCATTGAAGGACAGACCGCGGAGATCACTACGATGCAAGAACTCTTGTCCGAGTGATTCGCGCCAGCCGCGCTCACCAGTACGAAGCACTGGACCGCACACCAATGACGATCTAGATGACTCGGCCTACGCCGCTGAACCTTTCGCGGTACCAGGGGCCCAGGAAGTCAATGATCTCCACGTCATCAGAAGGGTTGGAGGCGCTCACCATTTTTCCGCCGCCTATGTAGATGGCCACGTGGTGTGCGCCAGACCCAAAGTAGAACACCAGGTCACCAGGTCTGATATCGCTGACTGGGACGCGTTTGGTCTGGTCCCATTGCGCATAGCTGAGTGGGGTAAGCCCTACTCCCGATTGTCGCCAGGCTGCAGTGGTCAATTTGGAACAATCCCATGAACTGGGCGGATTGGCACTGAACGAGTATGGATCCCCAACTTGGGAAAGTGCG
>JAUXVJ010000007.1 GCA_030684515.1 Actinomycetota bacterium | reverse complement strand
ATGTACTCAGTGATCCGTCCATTGACGGCGATGCGCGTGTGCCGCCCAATCTGAACGAATTGCACGGCTGATTCGTATTTCGCAGGCAGGTAGCGGGTGAGCGCGTCGGCACTTTCGTACATGTGCTGGTCCGCATCGAAGATGGGCGCGCCGACGAATTGCGACATGTGAACTCCTCATCTAGCCGAGATTTGCATCGCAAACTAGGTGCGGCTGAGTGCAACGTCAATGGATCGGCGCACACGTTATGTGGAGGCTCCATCGCATTTGCGATGTACGCAAGGTGGTGGAATGAGTTGTTCGGGGGTGCTTGCGCGCGGGTGGGGCTGCTCCTACTCAAAGAGAATTGTTGCTGTCCTTTTGAGCCAGAATTCTGCACACGGTGAGCACGCCCAGGTGGGAGTAGGCCTGCGGATGATTGCCAAGTCCCCGATTGGTGTCGGGATCAACTTGTTCGGGGAGCAATCCGGTAACTCCGGCTGAGGCGAGCATTGCGTCGAGAAGTTGCAGCGCATCATCAGAGGCGCCCATATGGACATAGGTTGCGGCCAGCCACGCCGCGCAAATATGCATGGCTCCTTCGCCGTGGGGCAGCCCATCGTCGTAGGTGTACCGATAGACACCTCCGCCATGTCGTAGCTCCTGCTCGATGTACGCCACGGTGCCGACGATCCGCTCGTGGGGCGCGGGGTAGCCCTCAAGAATTCCTTGCAGCACTGCGGCATCAGCATCGATGTGATCAGTCGCGGCGATGTAGGACTTCACCTGCTCGCTCCAATTGCTCGCCTCGATCTCGTCGAAGATCTCGCTACGCAATTGCATCCAGGCATGCACTTCACCACTGTTGTCACCTGCAGCTCGCTCGGCGATTGCGACACCAGCATTTATGGCAAGCCAACACATCATCCGAGAATGCGTATGGTGCTTGGGCTTGTCGCGAATCTCCCAGATGCCATGATCCGGCTCGCGCCAACGTCGAGCGACAGCCTCGACCATGCTCTGGGTCAGTGCCCATTCGTCATCGGTCACCGATGCCCTGCTCAATGACAGTTGGTCGATCAGCAGGCACACCGCACCGAAGACGTCGATCTGTAGTTGCCCCTGTGCGGCATTGCCCACGCGCACTGGCCTGCTTCCGGCGTATCCCGGCAAGGACTCGATGACGGCTTCCGCGCCGAGGCCATCGCCGTTGAGGCGGTACACAGGGCGAAGAGACTCAAGGCCAGGTGCCGATGAATCCACCGATTTCAGCCACGCAAGGAATGCTTCTGCCTCGGCAGTTGAGCCCACCGACACCAGCTCCCGTGCTGTGAGTGCCGCATCGCGAATCCAACAGAAGCGATAGTCCCAATTTCGCACACCGCCGAGAGATTCGGGCAGGCTCGTTGTTGCCGCCGCGAGGATGGCACCTGTGGGCTGATGGCACAGCGCGCGAAGGGTGAGTGCCGCACGTTTTTCCGCCTCGATTCGAATCCCGGGCAAATCAAGGGAGGTGAGCCATGAAGTCCAGAATGCAGAGGTCTTCTCCTGCCTGATCGCGCTCGACTCGGTGATGGATGCTGCCTCGTCATAGGCCCCGTAGCGCAACTCCAAGCTGATCGGCCCGGCCGATGGATCAACGGTTGCAGTCGCGGTCTGCTGACCGGCGTGCTCGGTGATATCCCATTCGATTCCTGGTGCGTACAGAGCCAGACTCTCAGAGCCCGCTGTCACGCGTAAGCCTTCGTCTCTGATCTCAATTGTGGTGGCAATGGTTCCGAAGAGCGGCCTCGGCGCGAAGACAATGCGCGCGGGAACGCTCCCGCTGAGCCGACGAATGATTGCAGCTGGTGATGGGCTCGATATGGCTGCAACAGGCATGAAATCGGCGATGGTGAGCCCGGCCCAACGAGTCTGAACGCTCAGTGAATGGCGCTGGTATGACTGAGCGAGCAATCGTCGTTCCCCAGCAGGCATGATGCTGAAGAACCCCGACGAGGTATCGCCGAGCAGCGCGGCGAAGATCGCTGGAGAGTCAGGTTCGGGCGCGCAGAACCAGTCGATGGAGCCTTGCGGGGAGAGCAGCGCCACGTTGGACATGCTCGATAGCAGGGTGTAATCCTCAATTGGCACCGCGTGGCCACCCAGTAGCCATGCTTGGCGCAGACCATGAAGATCTGAAAGGACTCGAGAGACTTCTGGAGGTCCCGATACCCGCCACGGTGCCGCGGTGGGTCCATTGCCAACCTTGACGCCAACATCGGGGCCAGCCAGCGTCTCGAATACGGATTCATCCGTAACGTCATCGCCAATGAACAGCACTGCGGATGCGCCAGTGCGATGCCGAAGTGCCGAGACCGCATCGGACTTCTGAGTGTCCGTCACGCTCAGCTCAATGACATCTTTGCCGTACCGAATATGCACGCCGGGGAACTGCCCCGGGCCCATAGCGATCTGGCGGATCAAGGGTTCGCGATCCTGTTCCTTGCATCGGCGTACGTGCACCGCCAAGCTGCCTGGCTTGGTTTCAACATGCGCGGCGGCAACGGAACCTGAGATCTCATCCACTGAGGTCTTGACCTGCTCGAGCAAGCGCAGTTGCTGGGCATCGAGTCGAAAATCAGCGTCCACTTCGGAGCCGTGACTCCCGACCAGATGGATCTCAGGTGGCAGGCGCGAGAGGGCTGCGAGGTCGCGTAGGGAACGACCGGAGACAACCGCCACAGTTGTCGATGGCAGGAGTGAAATCTGGCGAAGCGCCGTTATGGCCTCACTCAGTGGCCGTGCTTTCGCTGGATCATCGACCAGGGGGGCCAGGGTTCCGTCGTAATCGCAGCACACGAGCAGGTGGGGTGTGCGCGCAAGGGTCCTGAGCGGGATTTCCAGTGGATTGGATGACACCTCTGGCGCTGGCGAGTTGGACTCAAGCAGATCGAGAAAGGAATTGGCCCACGAGTTCACATCGAAGTCGAATACAACTTCTCGCATGGATTGCATGCGCTGAGCACGATCTGCTGCACTTGCCGTGACCGCATCACTTATGGCTTGCTCAACGCTGTCAGTGTCATATGGATTGACCAACCAGGCGTCAGTCAACTGTGCCGCGGAGCCAGTGAACTCACTCAGGACAAGCGCACCAGAGTTGTCATTGCGGCAGGCCACATACTCCTTGGCGACGAGATTCATGCCATCGCGCAAGGGAGTGACCAGCATGATGTCCGCAGCGAGATAGAGCGCCACGAGCTCCTCTGGAGTCAGCACTCGATGCAGGTAGTTGATCGGATTGGCTCCGATCTGTGCCAAGGATCCATTGAATCTGCCGACAAGGAGCTCCACCTCATCGCGAATCGTCTGGTACTCCCGGACGTCGCCACGCGTGGGCACCGCAACTTGCACAAGCACGGTGCTGGAAGGGTCTAGCCGCTTGGATTCAAGGAGTTCCGCGAAGGCACGCAGGCGAATGTCGATGCCCTTGGTGTAGTCGAGCCGGTCAACGCCAAGCATCAGCGTCTTGGGCTGACCGAGTTCGACTCGCAGTTCCTTGGCGCGTTGCTGCACGGCGGGATCCTTTGCCATTTCCGAGTAGGCGTCGGCATCAATGCCTATTGGGAAGGCGCCGACGCGCACCTGACGCCCATCGAACAGAATCTTTCCATCCTCGGTTCGCAGACCAAGAATGCGCTGGCAGGCGTCGATGAAGTGACTGACGTCCTGTTGAGACTGAAAGCCCACGAGGTCTGAACCCAGCAGCCCGCTGAGGATTTGAGCGCGCCATGGCAGTTGCGAGAACAAGCTGGCAGGGGGAAAGGGAATGTGCAGGAAGAAGCCGATCCTCAGATCTGGCCGTTGCTCTCGAAGATGGCCTGGAAGCAATTGAAGTTGATAGTCATGTACCCAGACTGTTGCCTGCTGCGCCGCCAGCGCTCCCACGGATCTCGCGAACAGCCCGGTTACGCGCTTGTATGCATCGAATTGATCGCGGTGGAATTCCGGTGTCACGATCGCCGAGTGATACAAGGGCCAAATTGCCGTGTTGGAGAAGCCTGCGTAATACAACTGGAAATCATCAGCGGGTATGGACACCGGCTCCAGTCGCGTGTTGCCAAAACTTCCGTAGTCATCGGCGCAAAGGTCGCCAGCGCCTACCCACACAGATGTCCGGTTGCGCAGCACAGGATCCAATGCGCTGACCAGACCACCAGGCGCGCGGTGCCACGACAGAATTGCCTGATCAGGATCATCGTTGGCGTAGATCGGCTCTACTGGCAGCCGATTCGCGACAACGATGAAATCACCGCTGGAATCCCCGGTCTGTGTCATAGCTGTTTTGACCATAACAAGCGCGTAGATCCTGAAGGCAACGCGCAGGTCGCAGCTTCAGCTCAATTTCGAACCAACTACATCCAAGTACTGGGCGTGTCCGTCAGCGGTTGAAGGCGAAGCTCTCATCAACCAGTTGCTCACTCAGTGTCCACAGGGCTTCGGCAGTATCGGCGTCAAGCGCGTAGGCCTTGACCCCTCCTAAAGAGTCAGTCTGGTTGATGCTCGCAACATTGCAGTCCTCAAGGAACTTTCCGCCGATTTCTTCCGGAGATGCCACACAGGCAGCCCAGACGGTTGT
>JAUXVJ010000006.1 GCA_030684515.1 Actinomycetota bacterium | reverse complement strand
GAACTACAGAAATCTTCCGAGCTCATCGACGCGCTCGCTCGCTCGGCGTACATGTCGGCGTCTTTGGACCCGTCATTGCAACTTCTACTTGCGAGTGACCCGTCAGCGTTCCTTGCCCACGGGTCCGCACTCAATCAATTTGCGCAGTCGCAGCAGACAATTCTTCGTAGATGGCAGACCCGCACCCTGCGACTGCGCCAAACCCAGGCTGAGGTCGCACAGCAGGTCGCTGCTGCCAAACGGTTCAACGCCACGATGGCTTCAGCCAAGTCTGAGGCCGACACCAACTTGGGCAAGGCGCAGGCGGTGCTGGCGAAGATGACAGCTGCACAACGCGCGCGATGGGATCGCATCAAGGCCCAGGCTCGTCAGCAGGCGTTGGCCGCAGCTGCGACGGCCAAGAATCAACTTGCGGCAACTGTTCAGCGCCCAGGACGCAAGCCTGGGAAGACCCCATTGGGCTACATCGGTAGCGGCCGGGCCGCCTCTGCTGTGAGGTTTGCCTTGTCCCAGGTGGGCAAGCCCTATGTGGCAGCACAGGCCGGGCCGCGATCATATGACTGCTCGGGTCTGACCTTGGCGGCATGGCGGCAAGCCGGCGTTGGACTCACGCACTACTCCAAGTCACAGTATTCACAGACCCGACGAGTGCCTGTGTCGCAGATCCGTCCGGGAGATCTTGTCTTCTACTTCGGCTCAGGGGCACATCACGTGGGGATGTATGTCGGGAACGGCAAGATGGTCAGCGCTTCCAATCCAGATGATGGGGTGGAACTCATAGCCTTCTTGGGCCCCTGGTATCGAGAGCGCTTCTCAGGCGTAGGACGTATCATCTGATGGTCACAGACGCATTGTGAGCGTGCGCGTAAAGATTCTCATCAGACCTGCTGCACCGGGCATGCTCGTTCGTGCGCGCCAGTGCTCGAGGCGCCTGCATAGGCGTGTCATGCTTGCAATTGCTGCGCTAGTTGGCACCGCAGTGCTCGTACTAGCGTGGCGCTGGCTTGCTGGTTAGATATTCGTATTCGTCTAACGGTCACGTGTTCTAGCTGGCTGCTCCGACTCCAGTTAGGCGAACTTGGAAGGTTCGTCCCCCGTCGAGGGATTCCATGATCGTGTCGCCCACGAGTGCCGCAACTCGTGATCCGTCTGCTGCGAGAGCCGTAGGCTGGGCTGTCAGGCTCCCTCGCTGAATCCAGGTTGAACCGCCATCGGTTGACGCGTAGACCTTTCCGTCAATGCCCGCGCCTAGTACTTGACTTCCAGTTGCAGCAAGCAGGGCAAGTGGCGGCGCGCCCGGAACCGAGTCGAATGACGTTCCTCCATTGATGCTACGCATGACACCGGTCTGGCTGGTGCCGATCACGGTTGCGTCATTTGCGGGATCCAGGGCCAAGTCGAAGAGTTCGGGTGTACCCAGTTGATTCCAGGCACGTCCAAGGTTTTCGGTTCGCCATAGGACGCCGTTGTTTGAGGCAAGACCCATGACCACCTTGTTCGTGGCGACGAGTCGGTGGAAGTCGACTTGCCCACCAAGGGAACCCTTCTTCCAGGTTTGACCTCCATTGGTGGAGATGCCAAGGCCCAGGTCGTTTGGTGCGTCCATTTCGGGGCCTGGGTGTCCGGAGGCCAGCCAAGTACTGCCTGTGCGCGTAAGCCCCATGGTGTCGAAGACCTCGTCGGATACCCGCACTGGTTGCTGTCCGGGCTGCTGGCTCCAAATGCCGTCGTGGGTACCGAAGTAGAGCATGGTTCCGACCAGGACGAGGTTGTGGACGTGCCCCGTCAGGGAGTCGGTACTCACTGCTTCACCGCTGGCGGCCGCTTCCCTTGTGGGGGCCAGCGCCGTCGTACTTGATGAGGCGGTCTCAGACGAGCCGGGGGTGTTGCTGACTGAGGGTGATGAGCACGCGGCCAGAAGCGTTGCGGCTCCGGCCGCGACTACTACGAGTACCACTGCTCGCGCGCGGACTCCCTGACGGTGACTCATGGTGCAGTCAGGATGTAGCCGGCATTTTCAATTGCAGGCTGAAGATCAGCGGCCGTCAGCGATTGCCTACTTTGCACGTGCACGTGCGAGTTTTCGCCTGGCTGTAGGTTCACCTCGACCCGCGTCACTCCTTCAATCTTGGTGACTTCTTCGATGACGGAATTCACGCAGTGGCTACAGGTCATGCCCTGCACGTCAATCACGAGTTTATTCATGGTCAGCCCTTCTCCTTCGAGTTCCAACTATCTACTTGGCAAGCAGTTGCTTCATCGTTGCTATCTCGGTGCTTTGCCCGGCGATGATGGACTTAGCCAACTTCTGCACCAGTCCATTACTGGTGGTCTTGAGGACCTGCCGGGCACTGGTGATGGCTCCTTGATGGTGGGTGATCATCATCTGTAGCCACATGGTGTCGAAGGCCGCGCCGCGGGCGCCTGCGAGTTTGGCCATGTAGGCGTCACTCATCATGCCTGTGGATCCCATGCTCGTGCCATGCATGCCGCCCGAAACTGAGTGATTTGCAGACGGCGAGATTGGCGCCCCCCAACCCCTGAGCCAGCCCCGCATTGTTGTGATCTCAGGGTTCTGAGCGGCCTTGATCTGCTTGGCCAGTTTCAGGAGCTGCGGCGACTTTGCGTACTTCAGTGCGATGTCAGACATCTGGATCGCCTGCTGATGATGGGGGATCATCATTTGGGCGAACGCGATGTCGCCAGCGGCACCCTTGCCCATCATCGTGTTGCTCTCGCTCATTGGTGCCGGCGTCGGGACCGCGTTGGCGGGCTGTGTTGCTCCGAACGTCGCTAGCAGTGCGGTGAGTGCCAGTGCGCTGGCCGTGATTGCCAGAGGGCGCTTGTTCATGTGAGTCTGCTCCTTGTGATGGCGATGCGAAGAATGGTTCGGGCGAATTCGCGGGCGTGAAGCAAGGCATGTCTATGGCGGTTCCTTCTTTGCTGCGCATCCATCATCGAGCTGGGTCAGTAGAGGTACCCGCAAGAATGGATGAAGATTTGATCAAGGGATGAGCGATGGGCCTTTATGCAATCTTCATCGACTATGCGCACAGATGGGCACCCACCAACGGGACAATTGAAGAATCGAGCGTAACGACGTGTCATAGAAGCGACGTGTCATAGAAGCAAGGAGGCCCAACGATGATGGGCTGGATTCAAGACGGATTTGGCTGGCCCGGTACGAACTGGTGGGGCATGGGCTTCATGATGACCTGCTGGATCGCGCTGATTGGCTTTGGAATATGGATAGTCGTCCGGTTTACGCAAAACGATGGGGAGAGCAACGTCGTGTCTCTTGAATCACCGCGTGCGATTCTTGATCGACGCTTCGCCTCAGGTGAGATCGACGCGCAGACATATGCCGATGCACGCCGGCTACTAGAGCACCCAGGGTCGCCGGCGCATGGCTGATGGCCTGCGCGTGCTTGTAGTTGACGACGAGGTGCCCCTGACCGCAGTAATCAGCAGCTATCTCGTGCGGGAAGGTTTCGATGTGGCGCTCGCGCACACAGGTCCGGACGCTGTTGATGTCGCGCGCTCGCATCGCCCTGATCTGATCGTTCTGGATCTCATGCTTCCAGGATTCGACGGAGTCGAGGCATGTCGACTCATTCGCCAATTCAGCGATGCGTACATCATCATGCTGACGGCCCGTGATGAAGAGGTCGACAAAGTACTAGGTTTGACGATGGGCGCCGATGATTATCTGGTCAAGCCATTTTCACCACGCGAACTCATAGCGCGAGCGCGGGCAATGCTGCGCCGTCCGCGCTCATCGACCCCGCTATCGGCCACGCAGGCGCCTATGTCCATCGTCGGTCTCACCGTGGACGTTCAAGCACGATCAACCCTGGTCGATGGGGACGACGTGATATTGACGCGCACTGAGTTTGACCTATTGGCCGCATTGATGGCCCGTCCGAATGCGGTGCTCACGCGACGTCAGCTCATTGAGGCCGTGTGGGGACCAGGCTGGGTGGGTGATGAGCACGTCGTCGATGTGCACATCGGTCATCTGCGCACCAAACTCCAAGATGACGCATCCGATCCGCGGTTCATCCGCACGGTACGCGCTGTTGGCTATGGCTTGGTCATCCAGATATGAGGGGCGGGCCGAGGTTCGCCACGCGAATGATGTTGATCCAATCAATGGTGGTCGGAATTGGGGCACTGGCTCTCATCGTGACTGCCTGGATCGTTGCTCCTATCTTGTTTCACCAACACCTGAGCCACTTGGGTGTCGTTTCTGAAGCTGTACAGGAGCACGCAGAAGAAGCATTTGCATTCGCCTTTGTCATCTCTGTGGTGGTTGCCACGGCGATGTCAGTTGCGGCAGCTGGCGCGGTGTCATGGCTACTGGTGCGTCGCGTCTCGCGACCAATTGAAGAGTTGGCGAGGGCGGCGGAGTCTGTGGCGGCAGGGAATTTCGATGTGGTCGTGCCCCACGCCGGATTTAGCAGCGAGCTTGAACAACTGTCAGGCTCCTTCACGCTCATGGCTACCCAGTTGGGTGACTCGGAGGCGGCACGCTCGCGCCTGCTCGCCGATCTGGCGCACGAATTGCGCACGCCACTGGCAACACTTGAGGCTTATATAGACGGACTCGAGGACGAGGTAGTCGTCCGTGACGTTGAAGCTTGGGCGACGATGCGACACCAAGTTTACCGTCTCAAACGCCTCGCGGGCGACCTACGTGAGACTGCTGCCGCTGACGAGCATGCCTTGGGCCTTAAACTGACACCCATTGACATGTGCGCTACCTGCGAAGCGGCGGTCGCTGCAGCGACTCCGCGATACCAGATGATGGGCGTCGCATTGACCCTGAAGCAACCAGATGTGGCGCTACCCGTGAACGGCGATGAGCTTCGCCTGC
>JAUXVJ010000005.1 GCA_030684515.1 Actinomycetota bacterium | reverse complement strand
GGATTGGCACTGAACGAGTATGGATCCCCAACTTGGGAAAGTGCGTACTTCACTGCAGCTTGAGCACGTCTGCTGCCAGTCACTCCGCCATTGTTCGGGGCGTTCGATGATGAGTCCTGACCATCACGCGAGTCCTGCTCTTTTTGAAGTGATCTGGCGAGTGCTAGATCTTGCGCGCGCTTATTCCTGGCAATTTATGCAAGGCGCCGTTGATCTTCGCGTTGCAGGCCCGCTAGGACATTTTGGGCTTGAGAGAGGCGAGAGTTGGATTCACTTTGAGCGGCAGCCATTTCGTTTCGGATGTCCCGCGCGATCTTCCTTTGGCCTGCGAGTTCGGCCCGGGTCTGTGCCACGCGAAGACCGGCCGTTTGCATGCGGCGTATTTCTGAGACTTGTCGTTGTTGAAGTTGAGTCACAACGGATGCTTGATTGAGGAACGCAGCGGGATCGTCGGCTAACAGGATTTGTAGTGTGGAGTCCAGTCCTCCGCTCATGTAGGCATTTCTTGCCATGTCCTGAATCGTCTCCGACGCCACACTAAGTGCCGCTTGTTCACGTTCAGCGCGTTTGCCCACAGAGTCGATGCGAGCCGAAATGGTTGAGAGGCGCCTTTGGGCTTCACCAGCCCGTTCACTTGCTGCGGCAGCCTGCATCTCTAGATCACGCACCTGGGCCTGGACCTGCTGCAAATTGGGCTCCGGCGCCGCCTCAGATCTTGGCAGTAGGGAAACTGAGATGCTCAGTGCGCTTGCCATTGCGGCGACCGCAGCAACTCGCCTTGTCCGCACCAATCAATGATGCCGTCTCCTCGGCTGGGATTCCGGCATCAGAAGATCAAGATTCCGTCAAGATCCACGGCCTCTTGCGATGAGCACTCGGAGCGACGGCAATGCAATCATGCGAAGCGACTTTCAATGTGCCACGCATTTATGGACAATTGGGGCGCAGGCCTGCACCCCAAGGGAGTGCAGAGGGGGAGCCGAAGTGTGGTTTCGTGAGGCGATCTTGCAGTACGCGTAACCCAACAGTCGCGCCCTACTCATGTTTCCCGCTACTGGCTAAACGGTCATAACCATCAAAACAGACAGGTTACGCCGTGTCGCATGTTTCGAAGTGCTACTTCGCCAGGAACGTCGGCGGTAGGTAGGCATCGCATGAAGTTGTATGGGTAGCGTCTGGCGCTGCTATTAGTGCCCGTGAGGTGGGCGGCGACTTCCTGATCCTGAATTGCGTAGACCACCATTTGGCGATCTATAGTCATCAACGGCGTGGTGGATTTGGTGGCGCGCATTTTTGCTGAGTGAGCAAACCAAGGTGTCTCGCGAACCTGCAGAAATCTCCTAGCGACTGAAAGCAGCAACGTCGAGACAATGTGGGATGACCACGGTGACGCTTCAGTACTTCGATGGGTGTCCCAATTGGGTCCAGACCGAAGCGCTACTAAATGAAGCGCTGGCGTGAGTCGGCATGGATGACGTGCAAATCGAACGGCAGCAAGTGGCAACAGTTGCCGATGCAGTCCGTGCGGGATTCATCGGTTCACCCACGATCGTGATTGATGGAATGGACCCATTCGCGGTTGATGGGCGCAACCGGGGCTTGCATGCAGGGTGTACTCGACGCCAGTTGGTTTGCGTGGCAGTCCAACACTTGAACAGTTGCTGACAGTGCTACGGAGGTAGCCGTTTGGGCACTTCACCATTCTGGGAATGCCTCCTTGGGCTTTTACGAGGCTGGCGCGATCTTGCTAACTCGATGGGGAGTTAGATTGGTTCTGAGAGTCAGTTGCGTTGGAAGACTACGGAGTGGGGCGCTATGAGTGTGCAATCACAGTCACCACGTCTAGACGATTCGAAATTTGTTTGCCCAATGCACCCGGACGTCGTCGATGATCATGCGTCGGAGTGTCCTATCTGCGGCATGCACCTCGTCCCGATCGAAGCTGGTCCGTCTCAAGTTCACATGCAGGATCTTCCAGGTGCATCCGAAGCTTCAAGAGTCGCATCATCTACAGCATTAGCTGTGGAGAAGGCAACGCTCTATACGTGCCCGATGCACCCCGAGATCATCCGAGACGCTCCTGGGCGCTGCCCGATCTGCGGCATGCACCTTGAACCAGTGATGCCGACCGAAGATGACGAATCAGCGCTGCGTGAATACCACGACATGCGTCGGCGTTTTTGGATCTCCGTGCCTTTGTCTTTGCTCACGTTGTCGTTGGCAATGCTCCATTTCCCACCGGTCCCCGATGGGTCGGCGTCCTGGGTGCAGATGGCACTCGCCACACCTGTGGTGTTGTGGTGTGCCTGGCCATTCCTGAAATGGTCGGTGCAGTCCGTCATCAATCGCAGCCCGAACATGTGGACCCTGATCGGTCTCGGCGTGAGCGCTGCCTATCTGTACTCAGTGGCGGCGACTATCGCACCTGATGCGTTCCCGCCATCGCAGATGTCTGATGGCCCAGTTCCGGTGTACTTCGAGGCTGCTGCCGTGATCTGCACTCTCACACTCCTGGGCCAAGTCATGGAGTTGCGTGCACGGGCTACGACTGGTGAAGCGATCAAAGCGTTGCTGAACTTGACCCCATCCACCGCCCACCGCA
>JAUXVJ010000004.1 GCA_030684515.1 Actinomycetota bacterium | reverse complement strand
ATGCCACAGTCGGTGCTCTGCGTGCGCGAGCAACCGATGTCGATGTCAGCGAGACATCGAAGGCCGAATACCGCCGCCGCTACGCATTGGCGCATTCCGCATAGGCTCGGACCACCGCACAACGAAGGGCCCCGGAGAATTTGAACTGAACCCCCTTAGTTGGACTCGAAATTGGGAGTCTGACTAAGGGGGTTTCGTTTTGCCTAGATCACGTTTGCCGCTTGACGTGCGGATCCGTGCGCAGGAGTTGTTCGATCAAGGCTTTGGTTATCACGTTGTTGCCAGGCAGCTTTCTATCAATTTGTCGACCTCGCGGCGATGGAGGGATTCTGCGCGCCAGGGGACGCTTTTAGGCTCTGGTGTCATGGGTAACAAGAGGTATCCGTTTGAGGTCAAGGTCGCCGCTGTGGAGCGCTTCTTGTCTGGAGCCTCCACGACTGAAGTGGTGCTGGAGTATGAGATCTCCACGCGCGCTTTGCTAAACAAATGGGTGTCGATCTATCGGGATGATGGTCCTGATGGCCTGCGACCTGGGCGCAGGGGCCGGCCTGCCAGGAACCCGTCCAAGGAGACGTTGGAACAGAAAGTTCAACGCCTGGAAATGGAGAACGCCGCCCTAAAAAAATTGCAGGCTCTGGTGGCCGCCGATCAGCGACGAACCGGCAAAAAGCCGAGGTAGTCAGGTCACTGGAGCATCTGTTTGAGGTCAAAGCCCTATGTCGGTTCTTGGGGCTGGCGGCAAGCACGTATTACTACCACCGGGGAGCGAAGACTCCAGTTGATCGCTACGCGCATGTGCGGCCGGTGCTGCGGGAAGTCTTTGATCGCTCCTATCGCAGCTACGGGTACCGGCGAGTGCGCATCGTCTTGGCTGGCAAGCACGGAATGAACCTGTCTGGCAAGACCGTGCTGCGCCTGATGCGCGAGGAGCAACGCCTGTGCCAGGTGCGCCGGCGCAAATACCGGTCCTATCGCGGTGAGCAAGGCCGCATCGCGCCCAACATCCTGGCCCGGGACTTCACCACCAACCAGGCCAGTTGCAAGTGGGTCACCGACATCACCGAGTTCACGATCAACGGCAACAAGCTATACCTGTCGCCGGTCATTGACCTGTTCAACCGTGAGGTCATCTCCTACGGGCTGCAGCCCAGCCCGACCCTGCCATTGGTCACCGACATGCTCACCAAAGCAGGAAAGCACCTACCGACCGACCATGCGCTGGTCCTGCATTCAGATCAAGGCTGGCATTACCAGCACCGGTCATACCGCCAACAACTCACGACCCTGGGGATCACCCAGTCCATGTCACGCAAAGGCAACTGCCTGGACAACGCCGTCGCCGAGAATTTCTTCGGTCATTTCAAAGAAGAATTCCTACGCCAGCACAAATTCACCAGCACCGGGCACTTCACCGCAGAACTAGCCAAGTACATCCACTGGTGGAACAACGAACGAATCCAGGAACGACTGAAGGGACTGAGCCCAGTTGATTACCGGACCCAATCCCTTCAGTTAGCCTAGAACGACTCCCGCTATGAACTCCAACTTTCAGGGTTCAGTTCAGAATCTTCTCGGGGCCCTTTGCGCGTTTCTATTAGTCCAGGTAGTCGCGCAGCACCTGTGAACGCGAAGGGTGACGCAGCTTGGACATCGTCTTGCTTTCTATCTGACGAATTCGCTCACGAGTAACGCCGTAGACCTTGCCGATCTCATCAAGAGTCTTGGGCTGACCATCAGTCAGGCCAAAGCGCATACGCACCACGCCCGCTTCACGATCAGACAGGGTGTCAAGTACTGACTCCAACTGCTCCT
>JAUXVJ010000003.1 GCA_030684515.1 Actinomycetota bacterium | reverse complement strand
GACGGAGAGCAAGCCGCCGCCCTGATGGCTGCCGGGCCCGATGCTCGTCGCGACGCCGTCATCTCCATGACTGCCGAGCGCATGTCCCAACGCGGATTCAAGGAGCAGCCCACCGCGCACGCAGCCCTGCGGCGTGCCCTTCCGCTGAGCCCGCGCCCCGACCAAGGCTTGGGAATGGCGGGATGATGCCAAGCAGTTCAGTCATTCAGCGTCTGGTCCTGTCATACGTCGGTGGTACTCATGACTTGTTGGCTGGGGTCGGCAGAAGTGGGGAATCGGCATGAACACGCAAGCACAGGACTTGGCTCGGATCGAGAACGATTCACTAATGATGGGACCCATACGCATCACTTTCGAGCGGACCCTTCGCATCCCAGAGGAAGGGCTGCATCCGCTGCCGCCGGGCCTGGGAGCCTTCCCGTTGCGCCTTGTCCAGGACTACCCCAGCACCGTCCCGCGATCATGGTTGGAGCGTGGCGGCGTCATGCTGCCGGTGTACCAGCGAGAGGCGATGTGGCTTTACTTCGATGCGGATGAACCAGCGGCCTTGCAGGTGGGCATCGGCAAGGTCTGTGCTGTTAGTGGGATCGCTTGGAATGAGCAATTCTCAAGTGACCCACAAAACTACCTGGCGTTGCCCGAACAGCCCTGGCTGGATGGGATCAACTCAGGAGAGGGCTTCATCCGTCAATTTGTCGCCGTACCGCTGGGTCTGGGCGCGACAGTAGAGGGCCAAGTCACCGGCGTGGAAGAGCACGGCGGCGTGCAGTTGCGTTCCGTGGAACTCACCGCGCAGGCATTGCGCAAGTGGCGATCAAGTCACAGACGTAACTCCAGAATGCTGGGGAGTTCAGAAGGCATCGTGTTCTGCGCTGCGCCGGATATGGGTCTGGGTGCAGGTGGGCGCATGGAACAGGAGGTCTACGCCGACGAGCGATCGCTGGATGACTACGAACCTTCGAGTTCCCAGCGCGTCTTTGTCCATCTGTGCTCAGCAGCCCAATGGACCGCCATCACCGGTGAAGTTCCACCGCCGACTCCAGTGGATCGGGAAGCGTACGTGCAGGCAGGGTTGCCATGGTTTGACTACTACGACGCCGATGCCAACGACTTGCCCGCTTCCTCGATCCTGTCCAACGTGAAGTCTGTGGGAACCAAGCTGGGTGACCAACAGCAGCCGTTCACTCCCGTCCACCCAGGCGATGTCTTCACTCTCAAGGACCCGCACGACAAGAACGTGTCGGACGGAACCTGGTAACTGCCCGCCCAGTTAGTCGGGAAGGTCGAGCACAAGCGGCGTTATCGGTTGATGCTCGTGCCTGCACCTACCGCGGTACGTCACGTCCAGGCGTTGCTTCAGTTGGAAGGTGTGCTCCTGGAACTCCATCTGGCTTGAGATCGGTGCCTTGGGATCACGGACATGGGATTGCCAAAGTCCCCACCATGCGGTGAGTTCTTCGATGATGTCGAAGTGCAGCCACCAGCACTTGTGCGGAATCTGGTCGGTTGTGAAGCCCCAGTGGGGCAACGCCCACACCAGGAAGTCGCACAGCGCGCCCCAGGTTTCCTCGAAATGGTCGTCTTGCATCTCGTGCCAGTCGACGGGCCCTTCAGGTGCGGAAGGATCCCCTTCTCCCGGGCGCTTGTGGCCCAGGTGCCACGCCTCCTGCTTGAGCGCACTCTTGATTCGAGCGCTGTGCACGTGGGTCTTGGCCTTGTCTTCCAGGCTGGATGTCTCGGTCATGCAGCTACCCGCCGGACATACGTGCTTGTGCGAGCCGCCCCAGATGCCAAGCACTACAGCGCTCGCACTGATAGGCGCGACGATGGGTACCGGGGTAGCGACGGGCGAACGCGCGGGCGGCAGCCCGGGTGGCGTGACGGCGCTTGCCAGTTGGACAGTTCATCGCGTTTCCACGGTGGCACTTCGTAGAAGTTCACGTTCGAGGGCAGCCTGCTGCCGCGCGATGAGCGATCCATCGGGTCGCTCCGTCCATCGACGCATGCGTAGGGGGAAGGGATGCGCTTGTGACAGCAACATGACGGCAGAGCCGAACGGGATTGAGCGGATCGCATCGGGGGGAAGGATCGGCACCTTGCGCAGGGAGCTGCTGCTGGTCGCACCGGAGTCGATGGCCAGAGCATGTGCGGATCGACTGGTGGTGGTGAACCAGTCGTCGCGTTCGCCGATGAGTTCGGAGAGGTCGCGAAGGTCGTCGGCGTCATCTGTGCCGCCGAGGATGAGTT